>NZ_JBIVMX010000003.1:253193-254573 GCF_044753305.1 Pseudomonas sp. NPDC088429
GTGAAGGGGTTGATACCGCTTTTGGCATCCCGGGCGCTGCCATCAACCCGCTGTACTCCGCCTTGCAGAAAGTCGGTGGCATCGATCACGTCCTTGCTCGCCACGTCGAAGGCGCCTCGCACATGGCCGAGGGCTACACCCGCACTAAAGCCGGCAACATCGGCGTGTGCATCGGTACTTCCGGCCCAGCCGGTACCGACATGGTCACCGGGCTCTACAGCGCCTCGGCCGACTCGATTCCAATCCTCTGCATTACCGGCCAGGCACCCCGCGCCCGTATGCACAAGGAAGACTTCCAGGCTGTCGACATCACCAGCATCGTCAAGCCAGTCACCAAGTGGGCGACCACTGTTCTGGAACCAGGTCAGGTGCCTTACGCGTTCCAGAAAGCGTTTTTTGAAATGCGCTCCGGCCGTCCAGGCCCAGTGCTGATCGACCTGCCGTTCGACGTGCAGATGGCCGAAATCGAATTCGACATCGACGCTTACCAGCCGCTGCCATTGGCCAAACCGACCGCGACCCGCATTCAGGTCGAGAAGGCTTTGGCACTGCTCGATCAGGCTGAGCGTCCACTGTTGGTAGCAGGCGGCGGCATCATCAACGCCGACGCCAGCGATCTGCTGGTTGAGTTCGCTGAGCTGACCGGCATCCCGGTAATCCCGACCCTGATGGGCTGGGGCACCATCCCGGACGATCACCCGCTGATGGTCGGCATGGTCGGTCTGCAGACGTCGCACCGTTACGGCAACGCGACCCTGCTGAAATCCGACGTGGTGTTGGGTATCGGTAACCGTTGGGCTAACCGCCACACCGGTTCGGTTGACGTTTACACCGAAGGCCGCAAGTTCATTCACGTCGACATCGAAGGCACGCAGATCGGTCGTGTGTTCACGCCGGATCTGGGCATCGTGTCCGACGCTGCTGCAGCGCTGACCGTGTTCATCGAAGTGGCGCGTGAATGGCAAGCCGCCGGCAAGCTGAAAAACCGCAGTGCCTGGCTGCAAGACTGCCAGCAGCGCAAAGCCAGCCTGCATCGCAAAACCCACTTCGACAACGTGCCGGTGAAACCACAGCGCGTTTACGAAGAAATGAACCAGGTGTTCGGCAAGGACACCTGCTACGTCAGCACCATTGGTCTGTCGCAGATTGCCGGCGCGCAGTTCCTGCACGTCTACAAGCCGCGTCACTGGATCAACTGTGGGCAGGCCGGCCCGTTGGGCTGGACCATTCCGGCAGCGCTGGGCGTGGTGAAGGCCGATCCGAGCCGCAAAGTCGTGGCCCTGTCGGGGGACTATGACTTCCAGTTAATTATCGAAGAAGTTGGGTTCTGCGCTCTTTTGAAATTGAGTTACTTTGTTTTATTTGTTATGAAGTCTTATT